>NZ_JAGHQV010000490.1:0-558 GCF_017744175.1 Thalassotalea sp. G20_0
TCCGTTACCTGGTAACAGATAGCCAGTCCCTTATGTGGACAAAAGGGGGGTAACTGTCCACATAGATAGTAATGTGGACAGAAGGTATCAAAATGGTTTCTTGCCTTGGTTACTGCGTAACGGGTTCAGGTACTCGGCTGCATCTTCATCCACCAGCATAGCCAGTACCTTTTCATCTGCTGCCAGTATCAGCACTTCAAGCATGGATCTCTTTGTCATCCCGTAGAAGCTGGCCAGTCTTTCAAGCTGGTGCCTGGTGGTTTCTGATACCGTCATGCTGAGCCTGACTTGCTGGTGGTGGCCAGATCGGGGGCGTTCCCGGTATCGCCTTTGTCTTTCTGCGTTGGTCATTGCCATTGTTGAGCCCTTGGTTTGTTACGGTGTAACGATGTTAAGGGCTGGTGATAGCCTGGCACTTATCAGAATCTGCCCATATTGGGTAAACTCTCCTGTTTTTTTGAGCGAACACACACGATAGGTATCAGTAAAAACCAGTGGAAGGTCTGCTGTAGGCTTGCCCTGTTTTGCGAGTGCTGAATGGTGGGGCTGGTGGAGGGG
>NZ_JAGHQV010000491.1:0-558 GCF_017744175.1 Thalassotalea sp. G20_0
GCTAAAACCCATGCTGCACTAAACAGCAAAACAACACCACCTGCATAAAACTCAGTTTCATGTGTGTTGTACCACAGTAGAGCGTTTGCAATCGCCAGCAAGACAACTGTAACAGCCATAGCCAGCGAGGGCTTTTCTTTCAGTAATATCCAACAAAGAATGCCGCTTACAATAGGCAAAGAACCGTTAACGATCACACCTGCATAAGCTGCGGGATTCAATGCTAAGCCATAGAAGCTTAGTAAGGTATAAGGAAATCCACACCCCAAGCCCACTATTAGCACGCGGTACATTTTTACGCGTTTCCATGGGTACCTGATCGCCAGTGGCAGCGTGCACAGCGCAGCTGTTCCAAACCGCAACAGCGTCATATCGGAGGCTGTCAGCGTTGATTGCAAACCTAATCTGGAAAACACAATCCACCCCGACCAGATAAGCATTACCGCCAAACCACTTAACACTGCTAACACAGTGGTTGACGCCGCCAACCTATTCCCAAAGATCTGCGAGAGACTCATAGCTTCGATTCCGGATAGTCTGCATTAGGCCAATAGGAAA
>NZ_JAGHQV010000492.1:0-557 GCF_017744175.1 Thalassotalea sp. G20_0
TGGTTGCGGCGTTAATCATTCTCCGCATTCCTGTGTCCTGAATGTACTCCAGAAGGAAAAGCGTTCTTACAGCCCGGCCCAGCTCTCTGAACCCATAGTACACAGAGTTTTTTCGGCTTTTGCTGTTGAGCCGTTTGATGATGGTCGATGCTGAGATCTTTCCGGCTTTGATGGACATGGCAATTCGCAGCATATCATCCCAGCAAGCCTCAATCCGTTCCCATTTCAGAGTTTCCCGGAACAAAGGACCAAGGTTATCAACCTTTAGCCCAGCCTCAGGGCGATAAAATATCAGCCTTTTTATGTTCTTGATGCGGGGCATCAGCTTTATTCCCAGCAGATGTGCCAAACCAAATACTGCAAGGCTTTGCCCGTGGGTATCGGCTTGCAATGTGTCTGGTTGTATATCTGACTGGTTCTCTAACAGGACGTCCAGGATATAAATCGCTTCATAGACTCCACAGGGGATGAAGCGGCTGAATAAGGCAATGTAGGTATCAGAGACGTGGTAATACCCGATGCCGCCGTATCCTCCATATCGAACATGGTATTCTGAT
>NZ_JAGHQV010000493.1:0-555 GCF_017744175.1 Thalassotalea sp. G20_0
GGTGGGGGCAGTATCAGGCAAAATGTAATAATCGCAGAACTGTATCCGGTTCACGGGAAAGCAGGTTCAGCAGCACTCTGGCGGGACCGGTTGGTTTCCGGTCTCCTCGTTCCCAATGTCGCAAAGTGGGGAGTTTTACTCCAACGGCATTGGCAAATTCTTCCTGAGTCATATTTACTTTATGGCGAATGGCTTTAATGTCCAGCGGTTCAACTTCGTGAACAATCGCTCCTGTTTCCTGCCCTTTGGCATAGGCCACCGCTTCCTCTAGTGCGCCCATTATATCGTTATAAAGATCGGTCATGGTCATTCTCCGTAATGGTTTGCCAGCAGTTCGATCATCTTTCTCCAGTTGTTTCTTTCCGCTTTGGTCAGGTTGTCTTGTTCACCATTGGCATAAATGGTCAGCAAAAACAGGGGCATTTTCAGGTTTTGATAGAAATAAACTACCCGAACGCCTTTACTTTTTCCTGATACTCCCCGTTTCCATCGGAGTTTCCGGATGCCTCCGGTGCCCTGCATAATGTCACCGGCTTCTGGATGTAAGGCCAGATA
>NZ_JAGHQV010000494.1:0-553 GCF_017744175.1 Thalassotalea sp. G20_0
TTTATATTTCCCATGAATTAATGAAATATAATTATGGACAGAGGCGGTGCTGGTATAAGTTGGACATGCACAACATCAGGTAATGATTATAATCAACCGGATGATCATACCGGTGCTTCAGGGAGTGTGCGATACAGGTATGGCACAGTGAGGCGGACGAATACGCCACTTCCCTATATCCCGAAGCGTCATGAATTTTATCCTGCTTCTGACGCCTGCTCTGCTAACCATCCACCAAGACATTCAATAAAACCTGTTCAGGATTTTAATGCTCTTATCACACAAGAAAAAATGGATTACCTGATGAGGATATCTACTCATTATGGTGATCGCTATAATGGGAAAAAACACAGTCAATTTGCCTGTTCAATCAAACAATACACATCAAGGTCAAAAAGACCATTAAATCACAGTGAACAACAGCACCTGATACCATTGTTGAACGATTTTAAAGCGACGTCCGGGTGGCCATGGCGAAGCCTGACGACGACGCTTCATTCATTTACTTCAGCGGGTGTTTTTACCCCTCATAAATACATGAATGAGGGAAGTA
>NZ_JAGHQV010000495.1:0-552 GCF_017744175.1 Thalassotalea sp. G20_0
CGCTGGAACTCATCCCGCTGGCTGATGTCACCCACCGGGATCACCTGCACCGCCTTTTCTTTACCGCCGGGAATATTGATAAACAGAGAGCGGAAGTTTCCCGCCGCCTTGCCCTCTTTCATTTTGTTGATGAGCATGGCCTCAGTTTTCGGGTCCAGGTTCGGATCGGTGGTGTAAAGGATGTAACCGATATGACAGCCATTATGGAAATACCGCCGCCGGAACAACGTGGCATCCTCATTCAGTAACAGCGCCTGCATGGCGCACAACCAGTCAGGGATTCCGTAAATCTGCTGCATAGTGTCGTATTCCAGGGTTTGCACCACCTCACCGGGCTGAAAATCCAGTGGCGTGAGCTGATCCGGCCCTAGCCAGCAGAACTGGGTCTGGCCGTTATCAGTATCCTGTTTCCGTCGCATATTCAATGTTGGGAGATGTTGCAGCCGTTGCAAACCGCCCAAACGGTTATGCAACTTCTGGAAATAACTCATGCCAAAGCACTGGTGTTCATAACAGGCCGCCCGGAAATCTTTCATGCCGATGATCTCATTG
>NZ_JAGHQV010000496.1:0-551 GCF_017744175.1 Thalassotalea sp. G20_0
TTGGTGGGCTGCCTGTGCGGCAGTGAACGGTTGTCAGTGAGTAAACCGAGTAGCTTTCTCCTTTCTAAACTGCCTGTGCGGCAGTGAACGCATTACGCAGTAGAGCAGCAAGGCGCTCCGGTTTCTAAGCTGCCTGTGCGGCAGTGAACGCCAGGCTGGAGCGGGAAGCAATAACCCGTTGTTTTCTAAGCTGCCTGTGCGGCAGTGAACAGCGATGCTTAATGCCAGTATGTGATCTTACCTTTCTAAGCTGCCTGTGCGGCAGTGAACATGTTGTGGTGGTCGTAGTAGATGAACCATCATTTCTAAGCTGCCTGTGCGGCAGTGAACCACCGATCAACTCCCTGCAGAGCTTTTCGTAATTTCTAAGCTGCCTGTGCGGCAGTGAACGCACGGAGGCCGGAGTAGTCGCCGGTTTTCTGTTTCTAAGCTGCCTGTGCGGCAGTGAACTACTATTTACTTAAACCTACCGTAAGCAACAATTTCTAAGCTGCCTGTGCGGCAGTGAACGCCCCGGCCTGTTCAAGCTCGGCTTTATCAAGTTTCTAAGC
>NZ_JAGHQV010000497.1:0-551 GCF_017744175.1 Thalassotalea sp. G20_0
TTGGTATTCCTTACCCATGACTTCCCATGTATGGGCGAGGACAAAATCGACCTGTTCAGGTGTTAAATCCAGTTCATATTCCCAGAGGTCACGCAGTTCCAGCTCCCCGTAATTCTGATTATGAAAATAGTATTCAGCATGGCTGAAGCCTCCTTTATATCCGCCAAACAAGCCCTTGAAAATGTAACTGACCGGATCTTCACCATCTTCTACAATGGCTCCAAAATTGACACTGGTATCCAATAGCTGAGTACGGTCCTTGTCTTTTGAGTTCAGCTTCAGCAGGGTGTGGCCATAATAAGATGCCGGGTTACCCAGGTATCCCGAGGCAAAAATAATGCTTAATGATTTTGCATCACCATACTCGGACCATTCAGAAAATTCAGGGCAGTGGATAGGCGTCACTGACTCATCCGTTAAACCAAGTTCCGACTTGAGCCACTGATACCTTGCAGGAAAACGACATTGTGCGTGAGAGTCAGGGTCACTGCCCACTGGCTGTGAGAATGCATGTAGTGTTGCCAGTAGTTCAGCTTCCGGGTTGGTTCGAC
>NZ_JAGHQV010000498.1:0-550 GCF_017744175.1 Thalassotalea sp. G20_0
AACCAGATGACTTTGCGAGATCGATGGATTAAAACTTACAGACTTGTACACACATCAAATTGCACACCATGGCGTCCGGATCATTTCGACAGGATGATGCGCAAGGGCTGAATTCACCACCCAGCTCGGTACAGGTTTCTTCTGCCATGAACTCACACTCCTGGTGCTCTTCCAGCCAGCGGCTTTCTTCCGTAGCGATGCAAGCCAGAACATTCTCAGGTCCTGTTGCGGTGATCCGGGCAGGAATAGAGCGGGTCATGCGAACATCCTTCAGGACACCTTGTTTGCTCAACGCCATAACTTGCTGCATAACTGGATCCGGGGTCATGGTGGAACCGGTAAACTGACGGGTTACGACGGCTTCCGGCTTTTCTGCATTAACCTGCTGTGACTCCTGGGTTGATGCACAACCAGCCAGAAGAATGGCCAGTGACACCAGCATTCCAGACATCATTTTTTTCATTGGTATACCTCAATCCGATAAAAAAAGGGCATTTATACCGTGAGATTTGGCATTGTCCAGCCAAATCGCTGCAAAAGTTGATCAAAC
>NZ_JAGHQV010000499.1:0-550 GCF_017744175.1 Thalassotalea sp. G20_0
AAGTGATACTGAGCCATGTCCCTGTAGTGGGATGTTCACTCTGGTGATTATTTGATCAATACATTGTTTCATGAAATCCCGGTTCTCAAGCTGGTTAACCGGGATTTCTATAACCTCAAATCCTGATTTTTGCAGCAGTGCGATTTTTAGCAGAGTCGAACCATTCCTGGTTTTGAAATCACCACCCACGTAATGAGAAGGTCCCTGAATTTCAATTACCATGTTGTGATCTGGCAGCAGCAGGTCAACCGGAGGTAATGAGTTCAGACTCTCTTCTACTTCAATCTTCAAAGAGGGAATGCGTGATTGGAGTAGATCGCGAAAGTCAGATTGACGTTTTGACATGGTAGTCTGGTAATGAGGGATGACCGGACACGCTTTGCCAAGCCAACTTGCGGCCATGGCCATCATGGATTGATCCTCGTGATTGTCTGGATATGTACTTTCCAGGCGAGTAAAAAGGGCATCCATGTGCTTTTCAAGCGCATTATTTTTATTGGGATCTGAGACCAGGGTCAACCTGGCACAGCAGACCATTACCCCCCAGAGA
>NZ_JAGHQV010000049.1:0-38389 GCF_017744175.1 Thalassotalea sp. G20_0
GTACGCCCCCCCGTCGATCTCCCGTTTGTGATCAGGGAAACAGCCCGGAAATATCAACATACGGTTGCCCAGTGCACAGTGTGGCGGCATAAAACACTGTAATCCGGCCCCGTGTCTGTGTACCTCATTTGAAGGCCGGTTATAAGTAGTTGGCCAAATGGAATCGTATATTTCTGGCTATGCGGGCAGTTACTATGTGTCAGAAAATATGATTTCATTGGGCTAACTACTTACCCCTTTGGAGCAACCTGCCACCACATCTAATGAGACCGCCTTAAAATTCAACGTCAGGCCATGCAGGTAACATTTCTCTTTGAAGCGTGCTGCCATCAT
Source organism: Thalassotalea sp. G20_0 (assembly GCF_017744175.1). NCBI lineage: Bacteria > Pseudomonadati > Pseudomonadota > Gammaproteobacteria > Alteromonadales > Colwelliaceae > Thalassotalea > Thalassotalea sp. G20_0. Next base: position 334 of record NZ_JAGHQV010000049.1, read on the forward strand.
CTTGCCGTCCGGACAATCCGGGAAAGCCTCAATCACCGCATCCGGTGTGACCGGCTTGCCATACAACGGCAGGTTCCTCAGGCAACACCGCTCTATGAAGCTCGCTCTACTCATCATGCCTTTCAGATTATTCGGAAAAGCCTCAACCACTGCTTCCGGGGTGACTGGCTGGCCATTCAACGGCATTCCTCCCAAGCAACAGTTTACTTTGAAGCGCACCAGCTCCAGTTGGCCTTCCGGAGTATCCGGAAAAGCCTCAACCACCGCTTCCGGGGTGACCGGCTGGTCATACAGCGACCGTTCCATCTTCCAACATTCCACTTTGAACAGTGCGATCTCCAGTTGGCCTTCCGGAGTGTCCGGGAAAGCCTCAACCACTACTTCCGGGGTGACCGGCTGGCCATTCAACGGCATTCCTCCCAGGCAACATTTTGCCTTGAAATGCGCTATTCCCATCTTGCTTTGTGGACAATCCGGGAAAGCCTCAATCACTGCATCCGGTGTGAGCCGCTGGTCATTCCACTGCTGGCAGCCCAGGTAACATTTAGCTTTGTTGTTCGCCCTTTCCAGGAGCAGCAATGTCATGGATGTATCGCGGTCAAAAATTTCTTTAATCAGGAAATCTGACCGGAGGCACGACACATGGCGTGTATGGGTCGCACTGAAATTGACGAAATCAGAAAAACTCAACTGACGGGCAATGAGTTGCAGTTCAATGTCAGGAAGTGCTGCCAAATGACAGGTATCCGGTTGGTTACGTACTTCCTGTACATGCACCTTCCTGAAACCGAAAAAAGCAAATGGAATATCTGAATCCTGTATTTGAGGATTAAGAATGAATGATTCTAACTGGAGTGAAACATCAGCGGCTTGATGCATAAGTCAACCTTCGTCTTTTATTCAGGGTTGTTTTGAGCCCGGGCCCAGAAAAAAGTTCCATTGTGGCTTCTTCCTGCAACAACTTTGCCGGAACTAATTAATGCCTGACTGGTCGTAACTACTGCAGCACTGCTTTGCAAGCAATTAGTCAAAACGACATTACTTGCAACAATTAATGAATGCCATAAATTCAAGGGGTATCATCGATGATTTCATCCTCCACTCAACTCTCTCCATTAACAGGGGCAACATCACCTGTCAGCACCACAGAAAATACCCAGACTGAGAAAGCCGCCGTAAACCCGGAACTTCAAACACTTCAGGATGTTTTTTCAGACCGATTAAAAAAGGCAGAGAGCCTGTTAAGTGATGACCTTTACGTGAGAGATGATATCTATGATCTTTTTAGACCTTTTGCCCCTTCTCATAATGCTAACGACAGTGACCGCTGCATAGAGCGGGATAATGATAATTTCGCGGCTCTTGCTCTGGCCCAGTGTAATCTTGCCAGTATTCAGGGCACTTTAATACTTCAGCAAGTTAATGACATTCAAAATGTTATTATAAAAAAAATCATTTCGCTTGAGGACCCATCAGTTGCAACAAGTGAAGAGCCCACACTGGAAAGGGATCTGGGAGCCATTTCAAGGGAAGAGCAAACACTGGAAGCACTGGAAAGAGATCTGGGAGCCATTTCAAGGGCAGATAATCAGATCAAGCCCAAGTCAGGTTCTTATTGCATGGGTATTGAACGGCAGGGCTTTGCAGAAAAGCAGATCGAAGCGTGGTTTCAGGAAGATAAGCAGCAACGCGTTAAAGATGCATTGATACTGTTAAAGAACCAGATAACATCAGGTGGCGATATAGGCCCTATCGGGGCACAAATTATGAAACTGAAGCTTGAAACAGCTGGAGACCTGGCCACTTTTTCTGCTAATTTCAAATACCCTAATCCCGGGATTTTCAACCAGGCAAGAGAAGAACTTCTGAATAAATCCAGTGATTTAGAACAGCATTTCACCAATAAGGAAAACCTGACCCGTGCTTTACAAGGCAACGTTCCAGAAGACCAAATGGAACAATTAATTCAGGCGTTATCCCACCCTGTATCTGAGATGAGCACAAAAGCAATGGTGCTGGCTTCAATCATCACGCACCACACGGAGAAAGACTTGAAGTCTTACTTGAAAGCTGCCCAGATTTTGTCTCTGAAAACACAGGCGCAGGCAGACAATCCAGCACTCTCGGATAGAACTGCCCTTGCAATGGGTCTGGAGCGCAGTGATGCAATGGTGAGAGAGCATTATCAAGGCGGCGAAAAATGGGCCGCCAGAAATGCTGCTGACGCGCTGATAAATAGTCTGACGCCAATGCCTGAAGATCTGACGACAACGGCTTAAGCCTATCCGATCCCATGCCGCCCTTTGATATTTTCAAGGGGCAATTAAACCAGTTCCACCTTTTTCTTTCTGATCCAGTAAGAAAAAACAGCATCTGTCTCTTGATGCTGAAGAAGCTGGTGCTCCAGAAAATTACAGAACTTGGGTATATCACGTTTAGTGGATGGGTCAGTCGCCAATACCCGAACCACCTCACCGGACGCCATATCCCTGATTTTATTGTGCAACAGCATCACCGGCTCCGGACAGAACAGGCCACAGGTATCCAGCTCATGCTGCACTTCAATAGTGCCAGCGTTCTCTTCAAGCAACATTTCTGACATCAAACGTTAAACCAGTCTTTCAAACCAGCTCCTCATAAAAGGTCATGTCGGGCTGCAAACCAGACATCGTGGTTACTAAAATGGCGATACACCCAGATCAGTCCCAGGCCCCGGGCGGCCATAAAAACCGTGTAAGCAAGCCACAAGCCCTGATTTCCCATATCACGAAACAGGAACCAGACCGGGAGAAAAACCAGAACCGTGGCGATCAGCATTGTGTTCTGCATCATATCGGTTCTGACCGCGCCAATAAAGACGCCATCCAACCAGAAACACCAAACAGCAATCAGCGGCATGGCGACCAGCCAGGGCAGGTAAACAGACGCTTGTTCTGCAACCTCCGGGATATTGGTCAACCAACCCAGCAAAGCCTTACCGCCAAGGCCAAGAGACAGACAGAACAACCCGCCACAGATCAGGGAACACCAGCCGGTTACCCGGACTATCTGATGAAACTGTCGGCGATCACCTTTGCCAATGGACTCACCGGTCAGGGCTTCTGCTGCGTGTGCGAAACCATCCAGGCCATTGGAAATCAGCACCATCAGATTCATCAGCAGCGCATTGGCAGCGAGCACTTCATCCCCCAGGCGAGCGCCCCGGGCGGTAAAAAATGCCTGTACTGATAACAGACACAATGTACGGACAAACAGGTGGCGATTCAGCATGATCAGCCGACGAAACGCAGCCATATCAAACACCATGTCAGCACTGAACTGGCCATCATCACCGGCCAGAACCCGCCTCACCAGCAACAACCCAAGAGACAGCGCCAGATAGTCAGCAATCACCGTTGCCATCGCGGCACCCTGAGTTGCCCAGCCCAGACCGAGGACCAGTAACAGGTCCAGTACAATATTGACGGCATTACCCAAAACCAGGATAAACAACGGCCCCTTCGGCATTTGCATTCCTATCAGCCAACCAATCAACGCATAGTTAACCAATACGGCTGGTGCCGACAATATCCGGATCTGAAAGTAGATTTCCGTCTGCCTCGCCACCACATCACTGGCTGCAAATAAAGGCAACGCCAACTGTAAAATCAACGGGGAGCAAAGAATCAGCAACAAGCCTGTGAGAGCCGCAAAAACCACGGACTGTAACAGCCACTTTCTCAGGGCATAACGGTCATTCCTGCCCTTTGCCTGGGCAACCAGCCCGGTGGTCCCCATTCTCAGAAAACCAAAAGCCCAGAAAATCATGCTGAACAGGGTTGCCGCAACGGCAACACCACCCAGATATTCCGGTGCAGAGAGATGACCAAGGACAGCGGCATCTACCAGCCCCAGCAGCGGTACCGAAATATTGGAAATAATGGCAGGCCAGGCAAAATGCCACACCCGCTGATAAGTTGCCGAAGCCGATAGCAAGGGGTCAACTCCTTCTGCGCCTTAATCACAAGGGGGTATTTTATAGAGCGTCTTTATGAACAGAAATAAGTAATCATTCACGTTCATCACTTACACTATTTTCTCCCATAGCAGTAAGAATAAGAACTTTTTCATTCTAAAGCTGTCGGACTGATTAGTAATTTGCAACTGTAAGAATCAATTCATGAACCTGAAAAGTCTTTTTTCATATCGTCTGCCGTGCTGGCCAAAGCGTTTGCAAGATATCCCTTCTCAAACCAGTCCACCGGCCTCAGCAGAACATAACCACCAACAGGAAACGGTGTCTCCCTGCCGACAACAGGCAGCAACCGGAAACACCCGGGAAGGAAGGAGTGTCAGGCAAATGGTGCCGTTGCCCAATTGCAGCCTTACAGGCATGCGTCTGGAAGGCATGGAAAGAAATAAGTATACCTGTGTCTCTATCTGCACCACCTGGGATCCGGACAAAAGCAGTCACAATGTTCGCATCAGCGATGGGGTGCCATCAAAATTACATCGTGAACGTGCTGTCCATCGTACCGACCTTGCCATGTCAGATACCGGCTTTTCAAAAGGCTTGCATATTCTGGATGTTGAATGGCCGACCAAGATGCGAGGATCTCATGCGGTGATTGGTGTTGCATTGGCAGAAGCTCCTAAACATGCAAACTCTTATACCAATCTTCTTGGTAGCACGGAGTCCTCCTGGGGCTGGGACATAAAAAACAACAAACTGATTCATAACGGCCAAACCATGGGCAATTACCCCAAAGACAAAGCGGATGGGGTATTTAATGCACCCAACAAAATAAGCTGCATAATAGATATGATTACAGGAACCATAGGCTTCAAAACCAACGAGGAATATTTGGGAGACGCGTTTTCGGGGCTAAAGCATAAAACCGTTTTTCTGGCTGTGTCCACTGTTTGGGGGGGCGCAGAAATCTCAGTCGCGTATAACAAAGGCTGTAATAACACTCCTCTCTCGCTGCAAGACCTGTCAAAACTGACATTAAGAGACCGGGTGAAATTTGTACAGCAGCTCGACCACCTTCCTACCTCTCCGGGACTAAAAAGACTCATTGCTGACAAATCAATAACTGACCTTGATAGCATTGATGAAAATACTCACCTGTGAATAATCTTCACTGGCTGCTTTCATCACCAAAATGATTCAACCCTGACGTCTATACAACATTGATCCCTGACAGTAACAAATGCTCCGTGGTGGTAATATAATGATCAGTCCACCACAACCAGACACCGACTTTATTCGATATATTGTCTGAGACTTTCAAGGTTCAAGACCATGCCAACGCCTCAGTCCGGCATCACTCCGGATGCCAATACCAACGCTCAATTTCTGATACTGACGATCAAAGACAGCAACAGCGACAGTCTATCGCAAATCCGCCGGACGCTCTCCGGCATTCCAGAGCTTACTGAAACTCTGGCGAGGCAATACCCCGATGCCAGGCTCAGCTCAACCATCAGTATTGGCAGTGCTGCCTGGGACCGGCTTTATTCCGGCAGCAAACCCGGGGCTCTGCGCCCTTTTATGGCCATCAAAGACGCTGATCGGGAAGCGCCTGCAACTCCCGGCGACTTGCTGCTGCACATTCGCTCAGACCGAAAGGACATCAATTTTCTGCTGATGAGCCAGGTGCTTCGTCTGTTGGGCAATAACGTGCAGGTTCAGGAAGACATCAGCGGTTTCCGGTATCTGGACAGCCGTGACCTGACCGGATTTGTCGATGGCACAGAAAACCCTGAAGGTGAGCACCGTGCCGATGTCGCGCTTGTGGGGGAAGAGGATAGCCCGTTTGCAGGGGGCAGCTATATCCACACCCAGCGCTATGTTCACCATTTAAAAGAGTGGGAACAGTGCCCGCTGAAAGATCAGGAAACCATTATGGGGCGCACCAAGGAGGATAATATTGAGTTCAGTGCTGAACAGAAGGCCCCCATAGCCCATATCAAACGGGTCAACCTGAAAGACGAACACGGCAACAGTATGGAGATTCTCCGCCATAGTATGCCTTATGGTGACGCCAGGGAGTCAGGCCTGTTCTTTATTGCCTATGGCAAGACACCAAAACATTTTAATCTGATGCTGAAAGCGATGATTAAAGCCGATGCCCATGGTCACTATGATCATTTGATGAATTTTTCAACGCCAGTCACTGGCTGTGCCTTCTTTGCGCCCTCTCGTGAATTTTTAGCAATGAATATTTGAGCAACAATCAGTAACCACTGTCAGCACCTCTTCCGAGGTGCTTTCTGATGAATTTTGTTATACCAGTTATTGCAGGACTCAAATTGTTATCGTAACTGACTTACTTGTTAGAGATTTATGCGAAAGCAAATCGTTAACTTCCTGAGGCTAAATAACCAGTCACAAATCTTCAGTTGCTTACAAGCATAATCATTTGGAGTTAAAAAATGATTTCACCCTCCAATCAAGTTAATTCCCGGCAACCAATAGGTGTTCCTGCAACGGAGGAGGCCTCCACTTCAACTGCAACGGTGGATGTTAGATTCGGGGATAAATTCCGGACTGTACATCCGGTTGTCAGTGAGGACACTTTAAAAAAATGCCAACGGAGCTATAGAGTCAGATTCTGATTATTTTGTTGCCGATTCCTCTTCTTCATCAATGAAATCCAAATATTGCTCACAAGTGGTAAAAGGAGTTAATAAATCACAATATGCTCTTCCTTTAATTCCGCTTGATAGTAATACCAAAACTACAGTGAACTTTAATGATCACTGTCAGATTATTGATCAGGAAAACTTTAAACATCAATTACAGACCAGTCATCCGGCATTGATTAAACTGGCAAAACAAGGTGTAGAGGCTTTGGCCAGGCAATTCTTATTGCATAATCAGCCAATGGACTTATACCGGGTGTCGATATTACGGAATTACATTTCCAGTAAGGGTATATCTGGAGGTAGATGGCATCGTGACTGGGGCAATTATAGCCTCGTGATGTTGATGAATGATGATTCGGTTATTAAAAAGAATGCTCCGTATTACACAGGAGGAGGATTAAAAACAGCAAAAATTAACACGCGATCTATTTTTCCATTCTTTGCTGAGGAGGGGACTGCTGAAGAGAACAAATACCCACCTAACGGTGGTTTTGCTTTCTCAAACTATCAGGGTCAGCTTGTTCATCAAGGTGCTGATTGTAAGTATGTCCCGGTTAAAACTGGCGAGCATCTGGCTAAACCTCTGGAGAAGAGGTTACTGGTTATCGTTATGTCTCATTCAAAGCCAAAGTGAGGAGTGCCAATCTCTCCAGGCAGCTGTTTCAACATTCTGCCAGGATATCACAGGTCAATTTTGATGCTCCCGATACCAAAGAACGCCTTTACTGAACGGGGCAATTATGTCTCTTTGCCCCGGCCTTGCACAGTATTTTTATGATCGCCCGGTTGCCCGGATGGCAAGCCAGGTCAAGCCGCCTGGTGCCGGTGCGGTAGGCAAGATGGGGGGTTGCACCTTTTATAAGAATTCCAGCACGGAACACTCAAATTCCTTGAGGTATGAAACTAATTCGATAGGTCAATGGTCTACGATAGTGTCCGGATTGCTGCAACGCAGGCAGATGGACACAAAGACCAACCGGTTTATGCCCAAAACATTGCCAGTTTTGACCATAAGCCATAACAACAAAACTCCTACGAAACAGGTGGTTACATGCACGTTGAATCTGCAAAAGTCCCATTACCCTTATCAACTCAATCAACCGAACAACCGGCCCCAGCAGCACAATCAGTCCCTCAGTTTACGGCTGACAGCTTCGACAATCGGCCGGGAGCCGAAATGCTGGCAACCCGATTGAACGCATTCAACGAGAATATATCGGCCATCCTGAATGCTAAAAAGTCTGAAACTGAAAAGACAGGTACTGAAAAGCCAGATACTGGAGGGCTTGACGCTAGCGATATTGCACTAATGTGCCAAAATTTCACCAGCGCTTTTAATCTGGATAATATCCTGGTTCAAGAGTCCACCCAGCTCAAAGCCATTCAAATCCTCCTGACCCTCACCAACTGCCATGATATTGATTCCCTCAAAGCGTTTGCTAACAGCAAACTGCATGAGAATCCTGACAATCAGGATGACTGCCAGAAGTTAAAGGATAGCGCCGACAAGGACAACAATAATCCGATTACCCTGCCTCCGGGCTATGGCATGACATCGAAAAATTTCAGTTTTTTCCGGGAACAGTTAATGGATAGTTTTATTGACTCCCAATTCTCGGAAGCAAACTTTGAGGAGAAAGAAAAGGATCAACTGAAAGATGCAATAAGGATGGCCAAAATGCAGATCGCTGGCAATACCGGAATCGGTAACTTCAAAGAGCCAATAACTTTTGACCAATTCGACCGGGAACAGGTCAGCAAGCTAACTGGAAGCCTGATCTACCCACGGCAGAAGCTGTGTGCAGATAATCTGGCAAAAGAGATCCTGGCGTTACAACAACAGCTGTTCGACTCCGACTCAGGGCTGATCGACATGCTGGGCAATAATGAAGACATCACTAAATTGCTGCAGGGTAATCAACCGTATCACCTGAAACAATTACTGGCCAGACAGGGTGCAGACCACCGCGCTACCCTGACCAATGATGCAGCCTTGCTGGTTTCATTTGTCGCAAGAAATTCAATATTTGCGGACGAATTTGCCAAACTTGGTATCAATCCGGAGAATCTTACGCATCTGGCCAAAGCACACAGCATACTGAACCATGGCCAGGCTGACGAGAAGAAAGAACTCAGCAACGAGATTGCCGCTAAGGGCCTGAAAGACAGTGATGATTTCACCAGAACGTTCTTCAAAAGCGAGACTGCCAATAAGTACAACGCTGAGCCACCGTTTGCCAGAATTGCCTTATGGCTGGCGGAGTCCAATCAATCCGGTTGAACCAGGCGTTTACGGATCAGATTGACAAACTGATGTTTGGGCCAATCTGATCCACTAGTGCAGAAAAGCGTTAATACCCGCACACCCCATTCATCCTGAGCTTGTCGAAGGATGAACAGGGTGTATGGGTATTTGCGCTTTCCTGCACTAGCCAAAAAGCTGTCCGGAAAATTGCAGAACCCGGGGATATCTCACTGGGTGGAAGGTCTCTTTGCCAGCCCCCCTACCCCGGGACATACCCTGACTGGCTGTCCATCATCATCACCGATTCCGGGCAACCCTGGTCTCAGGTACCCAGCTCTTAAAAAAGCTGACAGAACATACCAGTAAAGACCGAAAAAGCATTAGCAGCAACTCTTATATTTCTGTATGATTGCCGCGGGATCGGCGGAGTATTGAGTAAGTAGCTGGCCATATGGAATCATATATTTCCATATGGTTAGCTACTTATATGCTCCCGATAACCAGATGAGGACATAAGAAAGTCAGAACTGTCGGTACAGCAAAGCCTGTTTAGAAGGTTGGCAAGGGGAAAGCAGGGGTGCTTTTGATTTTCCAATGGAGTTGTGCACTCAAGTGCTCTGGCAACGGGGTCAGGGTCGTTAACTAAACAAGCACTATCATAAGGAAAAAACGCTAAAAAACAGCACAAATATTCCACTTTTTCAAACTGTTTACCAGGAAAAAGTCTGCAGCTCCCAAGGCGTAACCCCCTACCTCTGAACAGAAGCAACTGGCTCATTTTTTGATCGGATATTGATCCGTATCAATACAATCCCATTTCGGTTTACCCACAATAACCATCAAATCTTATAAGCATAACCCGAAGGTAACATGGAGCATGAGCACTGCAACGTTACAGCCGACCTATAACTACAAAGTAGTTCGGCAGTTTGCCATCATGGCCGTGGTCTGGGGAGTTGTTGGTATGGCGGTAGGCCTGCTGATTGCCTCTCAGATGGTCTTTCCCGAACTCAACCTGGGCTTACCCTGGACCAGCTTTGGACGCTTGCGGCCACTGCATACCAATGCGGTGATTTTTGCGTTTGGCGGCTGTGTCCTGTTTGCAACGTCCTATTACATCGTCCAGCGAACCTGTCAGGCGACACTGGCCATGCCGCGGCTGGCCGCTTTCACCTTTTGGGGATGGCAACTGGTGATTGTTGCAGCGGCAATTACTCTGCCCCTGGGCATTACCTCTTCCAAAGAGTACGCCGAACTGGAATGGCCCATTGATATTCTGATCGCCGTTGTCTGGGTCAGTTACGCGCTGGTCTTCTTTGGCACCATCATGAAGCGCAAGAGTAAGCACATCTATGTGGCTAACTGGTTCTTTGGTGCCTTCATTATTACGGTTGCCGTGCTCCACATCGTTAACAGCGCTTCGTTACCTGTTAGCCTGACCAAGTCCTACTCTGCCTACGCCGGTGCCATGGATGCCATGATCCAGTGGTGGTATGGCCACAATGCGGTAGGCTTTTTCCTGACCGCTGGCTTCCTGGGCATGATGTATTACTTCGTGCCAAAACAGGCGGAGCGTCCGGTTTACTCTTATCGTCTGTCCATCGTGCATTTCTGGGCGCTGGTTGCTATCTACATCTGGGCCGGCCCGCACCATCTGCACTACACCGCACTGCCGGACTGGGCCCAGAGCCTGGGCATGGTCATGTCACTGGTGCTGCTGGCACCGTCCTGGGGTGGCATGATCAATGGGGTCATGACCCTCTCCGGTGCCTGGCATAAGCTGCGGACCGATCCGATCCTGCGTTTTCTGGTGGTTTCCCTTTCCTTCTACGGCATGTCCACCTTTGAAGGCCCGATGATGGCCATCAAGACCGTTAACGCCCTGTCCCACTACACCGACTGGACCATTGGTCATGTGCATTCAGGTGCCCTGGGCTGGGTAGCCATGGTGTCATTCGGTTCGCTCTACCACCTGATTCCAAGACTTTACGGCAAGGAACAGATGTACAGCGTTGGCCTGATCAATATGCACTTCTGGCTGGCCACCATCGGCACCGTTCTTTACATCGTTGCCATGTGGGTAAACGGTATCACCCAGGGCCTGATGTGGCGTGCAGTGAACGAAGACGGCACGTTAACCTACAGCTTTATTGAGTCCGTAGAAGCCAGCGGCGTCGGCTACATTGTCCGTGCTATTGGTGGTGCCTTCTTTGTTCTTGGCATGCTGACAATGGCTTATAACGTATACCGCACTGCCAGTGAGTCGGAGGAGCCGTCTTCCGATAAAGAATCCCTCGAACTCAACCCCACCACTGCGCCGGTTGAAGGGAGATAATAATAATGGCGAGCAAACACGATATTGTTGAAAAGAACCTGGGCCTGATGGTGATACTGGTGGTCGTTGCCATCAGTTTTGGCTCCCTGGTGGAGATCGTCCCGCTGTTTTTCCAGAAAGAGACCACTCAGCCCGTGGAGGGCCTGAAGCCTTACACCGCCATGCAGCTTGAAGGCCGTGATATTTATATCCGTGAGGGCTGCGCAGGCTGCCACTCCCAGATGATTCGTCCGCTGCGTGCCGAGGTGGAGCGTTATGGCCACTACTCAGTGGCCGGCGAGTCCGTTTATGACTACCCATTCCTCTGGGGCTCCAAACGTACCGGACCAGACCTGGCCCGGGTCGGCGGCCGTTATTCCGACGACTGGCACCGTGCCCATCTGATTAACCCACGTGACCTGGTGCCTCAGTCCATTATGCCCGCCTACCCATTCCTGGCAGAGAACACGCTGGATGGCAAGCTGACCGCAAGAAAGATGGAAACCCTGCGCACACTGGGTGTTCCCTACACCGATGAAGATATTGCCGGTGCCCGGGATGCCGTCAAAGGGCAAACCGAGCTGGACGCCCTGGTGGCTTATCTCCAGGGACTGGGCACTGTTATTTCGGGTAAGCGCTGATGGATATCAATACGATTCGAGGACTGGCGACACTGGTCGCCCTGGTCGCATTTCTATCGGTGGTCTTCTGGGCCTACAGCAGCCGACGTAAAGGCGACTTTGATGAAGCCGCCGCTCTGCCATTTGCTGATGACCAGCAAGAGGCTGCTGCGAATACCGATGCCCCGGGCAGCCACCGGGAAACCCATAAGAACTCCCAGAAAAGAGGAGCAGTATAACGATGAGTAATTTCTGGCACTGGTGGATCGTTCTGCTGACCACCGCCTGCCTGGTACTGGTCACCTGGGTTCTGTTTGCAACTCGCAAGGGCCAGCGCAGGGATATGACCGATGAGACCACCGGTCACGCTTATGATGGCATTGAGGAGTATGATAACCCGCTGCCGCAGTGGTGGTTTATCATGTTCATCGCCACCCTGGTATTCACTGTGGGCTATCTGATTCTCTACCCGGGTATGGGTAAGTGGGCAGGGGTCCTTGGCTGGACTCAGGTGAATGAGCTGGAACAGGATCAACTCAGGCATGACCGCAAATATGCCCCTGAGTTTGCCCGTTACGCCGCCACTCCGGTTGAACAGCTGATTAACAACCCAAGGGCTCTGAAAATGGGTGAGCGGGTCTATATCAACAACTGTGCCCTCTGCCACGGTATGGATGCCGGTGGTAACTTCGGTTTCCCGAATCTCACTGACAACGACTGGCTCTACGGTGGCACTCCGGACGCCATCAAGGCCACCATTGCCCACGGTCGCCAGGGGCAAATGCCCGCCTGGGGTGCTGTGATCGGTGATACAGGTGTGAAGCAGGTTGCCAGCTATACCCGTGAACTGTCTGGTATTGATAGCGGTGCCAGCGAAGCGGACCTGGCCGCTGGCGAAAAGATCTTCAGTACGACGTGTGCCGTTTGCCATAACGCCGATGGTACCGGTAACCATGCCCTGGGCGCTCCGAACCTGACCAACAATATCTGGTTGTACGGATCAAGTCAGGCGCAAGTGGAATACACCATCCGCAAGGGACGAAACGGCGTTATGCCACCCTGGAACGATATTCTTGGTGAAGAGAAGGTTCATCTGGTGACGGCTTACGTTTACAGCCTGACCCACAAGGCTGAATGATCAGCTCAGGCGCAGGGGCAAAAAGCTATGAACCACAAAGGCACAAAGACACAAAGGAAGCTTTTTTTGCTAAGCCTAGCTCAGGCAAGCCTAGAAAAACTTTGTGCCTTTGTGACTTTGTGGTTCCAATAAAACCTTAACGGTATATTTGGGCTCTATGAACACAGACAATGCAAACCAGGAACCAGAACTGATCGACCTGTATCAGAAGCCTGAAAAGATTTACACCAGAAGCTTTTCGGGCCACTTCCGCACGCTTCGTCTGGCTGGTGGTACATTTCTCTTCCTGCTTTTTTTTGGCACCTGCTGGATCAACCTGAATGGCCGTCAGGCTGTGCTCTTTGACCTGCCCGCCCGGCAGTTTCATATCTTTGGCACCACCTACTGGCCCCAGGATTTTATCCTGCTGTCCTGGCTACTGATTATCTGCGCCTTTGGCCTGTTTGCACTGACGGTGTTTGCCGGACGAATCTGGTGCGGCTACACCTGCCCCCAGAGCGTCTTCACCTGGGTATTTATGTGGGCAGAACGCATCACGGAAGGTGAACGCAACCGCAGGATGAAGATGGACAAAGAACCCATGTCCCTCGGGAAATTTCTGCGCAAAAGTGCCAAACACGCGCTCTGGCTGAGTATCGCTTTTGCTACGGCGCTCACCTTTGTCGGCTACTTTATTCCCATCCGGCAACTGGTGCTGGACCTGGCCACCTTCGATGTTTCCCCCTGGGGTATTTTCTGGCTCGGTTTCTTCACCCTGGCAACCTATGGCAATGCGGGTTACCTGCGGGAGCAGGTTTGTATTTACATGTGCCCCTACGCCCGTTTTCAGAGCGTTATGTTCGATAACGACACCCTGGTGGTTGCTTACGACAAACATCGCGGTGAACAACGTGGCCCGCGCAAGAAAAGCGCTGATCACAAAACCATGGGGCTGGGGGACTGTGTGGACTGCAGTGTCTGCGTGCAGGTCTGCCCTACCGGTATCGATATCCGTGATGGTCTGCAATATCAGTGCATCGGCTGTGCCGCCTGTATCGATGCCTGCGACACCATTATGGACAAAATGGGCTACGACAAAGGCCTGATCCGCTACACCACCGACAACGAACTTGCCGGCCAGAAGACCCATTGGCTTCGTCCCCGACTGATCGGGTATAGTTCAGCGCTGTTTATCATGATCTGCCTGTTTATCTTCAGCGTTGGCCATCGAGTTCCGCTGGAGCTGGAAGTACTCAGGGATAGAAATGTCCTTTTCCGGGTCATCAATGATGACCAGGTAGAAAATATCTACACACTGAAAGTCGCTAACAAAGACCAGCAACCCCATCACATCAAAATACGGGTGGCTGGTATCGAGAATCTGAAAATAGCGGGCAGAACCGCCATTGTGGTAGAGCCGGGCAGTGTGCAGCAGGAAATCATCAGGGTTATCGCGCCATTGATTGATGGGGCCCCCAGCACACGGCCGGTTCGCTTCAGCATCAGTTCCAGCCAGCCCGGGCTGGAAGCCATTTCCGCTGAAAGCCGATTTATGGTGCCCGGACCAGAGAGGAAACCCTGAACCATGACACAGTCTACAACCAGCAGAGATAACCCGACAGGAGGCCAGCCTGCCACCAACAGGGAACCTTTTACCCCCTGGTACCGGGAACCCTGGGCCTGGTACATCGTGGGTATTTTGCTGGTCACCTTTGCCTGGGGCGGCTTTCAGGTCTACACCGCCTTTACCCATCAGGACAGCGTGGTGATTGATGACTATTACAAAAACGGCAAAACCATCAACCAGGACATGACCCGGATTGAAAATGCCCGAAGCCTGGCCGTTGCCGGTACACTGACCATTGATGAACTGATCGGCGAAGTCCGGGTGACGATGCAGGGGAATCCGGAGATGTGGCCCGGGCAGCTTAAACTCAGCTTTCTTTCTCCGGTGTTTAAAGACAAAGACAGAACCATTGTGCTGACCCGCTCCTTTGGCATCAGCGCAAAATCAGCTGCTAACGCAGGGGCTGCACAGCCCGGGCAAAACCCAATTTATGTCGGCCAGCTGGACGCCCGGGTTGCCGGTCGTTACTACCTGCAACTGGAAACTCTGGATGAGCTGATTCCGGAAGTAGGCTATGAGACCGGCTGGAAGATCACCCTGGAGGCCGTGGTCTCACCGGGAACCCCAATTACCCTGAAAAACCCGGATGCCTGATGACCGAGACCCGTTGCTTTCATTGCACTCTGCCGGTCAGCGAGCCGGTGGTATTTTTTGCAGACGTTGAAGGAACACCGCAGCCCATGTGCTGCCCGGGCTGCAAGGCAGTAACCGAGGCCATTGTTGCCGGCGGTCTGGAGAATTATTACCGGCACCGGACCGAAAGCGCCAACCAGGTCACTGACCTGAATCAGCGATTGCAGGAAGAGCTGCTGATCTATGACCGTGCAGAGGTGCAAAAGGATTTTGTCAGACCAGCAGGGCCTGATTCCCACAGCCAGGATACCCCCCTCACTGCCAGTCTGCTGATAGACGGCATCACCTGTGCCGCCTGTATCTGGCTATTGGAAAACCATCTGGAAGCACTGGCGGGTGTTGACCAGGTCAGTGTTAACCTCAGCACCCATGAGGCACAGATCACCTGGCATAACAGCGAGATCCTCTTAAGTACCATTCTGCTGGAAATTCACAAAATCGGTTACAAGGCGTTTCCCTGGCGTGCTGACCAGCAGGAAGCCCTGCTGAAAAACGAAAACCGGACTTTTATACGACGGCTTGCCGTTGCCGGTATTGGTGCCATGCAGGTGATGATGTATGCCATCGCCCTCTATTCCGGTGCCATCAGTGACGATATGCCGGACATTTACCGGGACCTGATCCGGATCTTCAGCGCCTTGATTGCCACGCCTGTGGTGTTGTACTCGGCAGCGCCCTTCTTCAAGGCGGCCTGGCGGGACATCAAAATACGGCATCTCGGCATGGATGTCCCGGTATCCATTGCCATAGGTGGTGCCTATCTGGCCAGCCTGTGGGCAACCTTCTCAGTTTACTTTCTCTCGAACGGCTCCGGCGGCGAAGTCTACTACGACTCCGTTTCCATGTTTACCTTCTTCCTGCTGACCGGCCGCTACCTTGAGCTTCGTGCCCGCCATGCGACTGCCAGGGCTGCACGGGCGCTGACCAATTTACTGCCGCCCAGCTGCCTGAAAGAAGTCAATGGTCACTATCAGCGCGTCCCGGTGGCCGATTTGCAACCAGACGACAAAGTTAGAATTCTTCCCGGTGATGCCATTCCCGCAGATGGTATTCTGATCAGTGGCTCCACCAGCGTTAATGAAGCTATGCTGACCGGAGAGTACCTGCCGATCGAAAAGCAGCCCGGTGACACACTGCTGTGCAGCAGTATCAATGTGGACCATCCCATTGAGCTTAAGGTGAGCAAAGTGGGCGAAGAGACCCGGGTAGCCGGCATTATCCAACTGCTGCAACGGGCACAGCAGGATAAGCCCGCCATCGCGAAAATTGCCGATAAGGTGGCCGGCTGGTTTGTTGCCTGTGTTTTGCTGGTCGCCATTTGTGTGTACTGGGGTTGGTCCGGCATTGCTCCGCAAGACGCGTTCTGGATTACCCTGTCGGTTCTGGTGGTGACTTGCCCCTGCGCCCTGTCCCTGGCCACACCCGCTGCCCTGACTGCGGCTACCGGCTATCTGCACCGCCTTGGTCTGCTGGTGACTCGTGGTCATGTTCTGGAAGGCCTGAAAACCATCGACCATGTAATCTTTGATAAAACCGGCACCTTAACCAAAGGGGAACTGTCGTTAAGCCAGGTGGTTCCGGTTCCTCTAGATAACGGCAACAGCTCAAAAGAAGCGTTGCTTCAGCGGGCAGCAGCCCTGGAAGCACACTCTGAACACCCTATCGCCAGAGCCTTTTTCTACACCGTTGAGTCACTGCATGAGCAGGCTCACGAGGTGAAAAACCATCTTGGCCAGGGGATAGAAGGCACCATTGGTAACCGCCTTTATCGTATCGGGCGGCCTGACTTTGCCTGCCCATCCGGCAATGTAGCAACGCCAGAACAGGATGGGCAATGGTTGCTGATGTCAGGAAGTACTGACCAGGAACTCTGGCAACCGCTCTGCTGGTTCAGGATTACCGACAGCCTGCGCCCTGAGGCCGCCCACACAATCCAACGGTTGCACCGGATGGGCAAAACCGTAACCTTGCTCAGTGGTGATGCCGGGCCGGTGGTGGCGGCAACTGCTGAATCCCTGGGTATACGGCAATGGAAGTCTGAAAGCAGTCCGGATGACAAGTTGCACTATATCCAGACGCTGCAGAGTCAGGGTCACAAAGTCTTGATGGTCGGTGATGGCATCAATGATGTTCCTGTTTTAGCGGGGGCAGATATCTCCATGGCCATGGGTAATGCTTCAGATCTGGCCCGCACCAGTGCAGATGCCGTATTGATTTCCGGCAACCTTGAGCGACTGGCCGATGCCTTTAACCTGACCGTAAGAACCCGAAAAATTATCCGGCAAAACCTGGCATGGTCCCTTGGCTACAACCTTGCCGCCCTGCCCCTGGCCGCAGCAGGCATGATTGCCCCATGGATGGCCGCTACCGGCATGGCGCTCAGCTCACTGATCGTGGTGGCCAATGCCCTGCGACTGAACCGCCCGGGAAAACTGACCAAAGCACCGACCGAGTCAGAAGAAGTTTACGCCCACCTTGAACCCAGAGGAGCTGCCTGACCATGGAAAGCCTGATTATTCTGATCCCTCTGGCCCTGATCCTGATCGCTGTAGCGATCAAACTCTTCTTCTGGGCAGTAGACGACGGTCAGTTTGACGACCTTGAAGGGCCAGCTCACAGCATTCTTTTTGATGAGCCTCAACAGATACCGAAAGCTAATTCACATGACCATGAATGAAGTTCCCACGTTACTTTCCGCATTAACCCTGGGCATACTGGGCAGTGCCCACTGTATCGGCATGTGTGGCGGCATTACTTCCGCCCTTAGCCTCTCTCTGGCAGGCAAGTCCCGTGCACAGATCTTCTGGCTGATGCTGACCTATCATCTCGGACGGATTACCAGCTACGCCATCGCTGGTCTCCTTCTGGCCAGCATTGGCTGGTACCTGGGCGGTATCAGCCCGGAAGTCAAGGTGGGACTGCGCTATTTAGCGGCCATTATGCTGATCGCCATGGGGCTTTATCTGACCGGTTGGTGGCGTGGTCTGACACATCTGGAAAAGATCGGACATAAACTCTGGCAACATATCCAGCCCAGGGCCAAAGCACTGCTGCCCATCAAAAATTTTCCCAATGCCCTCGCTATTGGCATGCTCTGGGGGTGGTTACCCTGCGGCCTGGTTTATAGCACCCTGGCCTGGAGCGCCAGCCAGGGACACCCGGTACAGGGTGCGCTGTTAATGGCTTCATTTGGTATCGGCACCATACCCTCAGTGTTCCTGCTTGGTGCGTTCTCAAGACAGCTCAGCAGCATTATCCAAGCCAGTATCACCCGCAACCTGGCGGGGTTGCTGATTATCCTTTTTGGCTTGTGGTCTATGCCTGGCGCACACCAGAGGTGGTTGATGTCCATGCTGCACCATCACCATATGTGATAAAAGGAAAAAAAAGTTCTGCCTCCTAGTACATGGTTTCAATGAGTTTGACGTGTACGATCTTCGTTCACCCTGAGCGGAGTCGAAGGGTGCTTGGCACGATCTATCAGAGTCCGGAGTTTCCGCCCTTCGACAAGCTCAGGACGAACGGAGTGCGGAGGCACGACAACCCGTCAAACTCATTGAAACCATGTACTAGGAGGCTCTTTATGAATCAGAAATCAAACCAAAAGACGAGGCGCTCCGCTTTTTGCTTCTGCAACTCAGCCAACTCCAAAAAATACTTTTCCCCCAACGATTTCCTGATCGTAAGCTTGACAAACTCTTCGGGAACATCAACACCCCTTTCTCTTAAAGGCTTGTTATAGTCGTAAGAAACCAATTCATCAACAGACAGCCAGGAGTGACCAGATCCACCCGTTCCCCATTCATCAGACTTGGCCTTGATGGAAAGACTGACATCTCCGGGCAGCCCGCGAGCCTCGTCAATAATGGGATACGGAGTAACATGCCAGAAGCCCCAGTCATAATCGCTTCTGACAAAACCCTCGGAAAAAAATGAAAAGACATGACGATTGCGATCTGAAAAAGGTTCGTAACCCGGGATTTCTTCCCATTGCCCGGCACTATTTCTGAATTCAGCATACATATGTATGTCCGCACCCATAATGACTCCTCCTGTCTGATCAGTGACCAGGACATATTTGTGAATTTTTATGATCTAGCAGCAAAAATAGCACATTCAATGAACCCACCAATCACTGTCAATCAGCCCCTTTTCAGCACAACCCTGCCAGCCAAAGCATTATTTGCTCGATTAATAACCAGATGGCAGATACAATAGCCGACCTCAACAGCTTCACGCCACGTTGGACACAATCCTCATTACAGGCCCCAAAGACGAACCATAAAGGCATACCGGTTCGGTTCTTACCTATTGACACCGATCAAAGAACAACCTTGAAAATCTCTCTAAACTAGCCAAAAACATCATGACGTAATACAGACTGTTTTTGCCTTAACCTTTCCGGCACCAAAAGACCGGCCAGAAGGCGAACACACTGACTAATAAGACATGAAGATTACCGAGAGCAATAATGAATACTGCACCAGTTTGGGATAAAGACCTGATTCACCGATACAACCACTCAGGCCCGCGTTATACCTCCTATCCCACGGCGGTGCAGTTTGATGGCAGCTTTGATATTGAGAAATATCATCACAATGCCCAGTCCAGTGCCAGGGCCATCAAGCCCCTGTCACTCTACTTTCATATCCCGTTCTGCTCCCATGTCTGTTATTACTGCGCCTGCAATAAAATTGTGACCAAACACCGTGGGCGCGCCAATAGTTATCTGGAATACCTGTTTCGTGAAATAGAGATGCAGGCAGCACTCTACAGTCAGGAACAGCGGGTTGAACAACTCCACTTTGGCGGTGGCACACCGACCTTTCTGAGCAGAGATCAGATGACGGATCTGATGGGCCATATCCGCCAGCACTTCCAACTGACCCAAAGCGATACCGCAGACTACTCCATTGAACTGGATCCCAGGGAAGTAGACTGGCCCATGATGGGCACCCTGAGGGACCTCGGCTTCAACCGGATCAGCATGGGCGTTCAGGACCTGAACCCCAAAGTGCAGCAAGCCGTTAACCGGGTACAACCTGAAAGCATGATTCAATCCATTCTTGATGCTTCCAGGGTCATGGCATTCCGCTCGGTACATATGGACCTGATATACGGCCTGCCTTTCCAGACCACCAACAGTTTTATGGAAACCATTGATCGAGTGGTTGATATGGCTCCGGACAGGCTATCCCTGTTTAACTACGCCCACCTGCCCCACCGCTTCAAGCCACAGCGCCGAATCAATGAGCAGGATCTGCCTGCGCCGGAAATGAAGCTGGACATTCTCCATCAGGCCACGGAAAAGCTGCTGGATCAGGGCTACATCTACATCGGTATGGATCACTTTGCCCTGCCAGACGATGAACTGGCCATTGCCCGGGAAGAAGGCACGCTGCACCGGAATTTCCAGGGTTATACCACCCATGGCCACTGCGACCTGATCGGCATGGGTGTGTCTGCCATCAGCCAGGTAGGCGACACTTATGTTCAGAACAGCACCGATGAAGCCCAGTATTACTCAATGATCAATGAACAGCAGTTGCCAATGGTACGCGGCCTGAAGATGACGGATGATGACAAAGTCCGCCAGGCAGTGATTACCCGGCTGATCTGCCACTTCAAATTGAACTTCAGCGATATTGAAGCGCAGTTTGGTATTCAATTCAGAGACTACTTCCGGGATGAGCTGGCAAGGCTGGAGCCGATGAGGGCAGACGGCCTGGTCAGTCTCAATAGCGATGGTTTGCTGGAAGTACTGCCGAAGGGAACGCTGCTGATCCGTAACATCTGCATGCAGTTCGACCACTACCTCAATCAACCTGAGATGAAAGAAAAGCCTCTCTACTCAAAGGTTATCTGAATAGCTGTACACTCCGGAGCGATAACAAAGCTCTGGAGCTCTCTCCTGCCACCACCGAAACTGCCTGATCATCACGCACAGTGCTGAAAACTCTCTGCCAGGAGGCTGCCTATCAGAAAAAAACTGAAACCGACTACTATTTGTCATCACTCTCACATTGATTTACTTAAGGCATAAGTGCAAAATCTGCCAGGTCAGTCAAATACCACGAAAGAAAATTTAATCCTGTGACATAAGACAATGTCAGATTGATTTTCCTGGGATAAAGACACACAACCACCAGGAGCCATGACCATACTATTGTCAGGGTCATCTCTGAGCTGGATAGACGACACGGCAGATGAAAGCCCACCGGAACAACCGCAGTTTATGACGCATTGCTGAAGCAGCACCAAACCCCTACTTTAGGTCTGCCCGGTTGCGTACATACCTGATTTACACTCCGGTAGTACTTTTCATACACTTGGTTTTCCGTAAACCTGGTTTCCATAAACAGTGTCGAATTTCGCCAATACGACTTTGAGGCCTCTCAATGACGTCAAAGCCCAACGTCCGACAGCCGAGCCATGTGGCCTGCAGAGACTGCAGCCTCAGCTCACTGTGCCTGCCACTGGCACTGAGCATTAAGGATATCGATCAGCTGGATCACATTATCAAGCGTGGGCGTCCTTTGAAAAAAGGCGAACACCTGTTTCTGGAAGGTGACCCCTTTACCAGTGTCTTTGCTGTTCGCTCAGGGGCTCTCAAAACCTACACAGCGACCAATGAAGGTGAGGAACAAATCACCGGATTTTACCTGCCCAGCGAAATTCTTGGCCTGAGCGGTATGGATACGGACACCTATCCGGTGTCGGCCCAGGCGATGGAAACCACCATGATCTGCGAGATTCCTTTTGAGCAACTGGAAACCCTTTCCGATCAATTCCCGGAACTTCGCCGACATCTGATGCGCCTGATGAGCAAACGTATCCGTGAAGACCAGCAAATGATGATGCTGCTGTCCAAGAAAAACGCCGATGAACGCATTGCCACATTCCTGATTAACCTGGCCAGCCGTTTTCGTCGCCGGGGCTTTTCTTCCCAGTCGTTCCGACTGTCCATGTCGAGAAATGAGATGGGGAACTACCTGGGCCTGGCGGTAGAAACGGTTAGTCGTGTATTTACCCGATTCCAGAAAAACGGCCTGATCTCCGCCGTGGGCAAGGAAATCGAAATTCGCAACTCGGTTGAACTCTGTGCCCTGGCCGGGGGAAAAACCCTGGAACCCAACCCGATTGCTACCGATCCCTGACTTTATCCTCTAAAGAAGCTACCCTATGAGGGGGCTTCTTCCTTTTTATCCATTGACTGATAGCGGCATGCACTCTCCCATGCATACAAACGAATGTTCATCCGTTCAGGAATATCTGCGAACACAAATCAGAACCATCGCGGACTGGCCCCATGAAGGCATCCTGTTTCGGGATATCACCACACTGTTTGAAAACCCGGAAGCCTGGCGTAAGGCCGTGGATGTCATGGTTCAGCGTTATGAGAACCAGACTTTTGATCGCATTGGCGCTCTTGATGCCCGCGGTTTCCTGCTTGGCTCGACACTGTCCTATATCATGAACAAGCCGCTGGTACTGTTTCGCAAGAAAGGCAAACTGCCCGGCAAAACCCTCAATGTCGAGTATGACCTTGAATATGGCAAGGCCGTACTGGAAATGCATGAAGACACCATTAAGGCCGGTGAAAAAATTCTGCTGATGGATGACCTTATCGCCACCGGAGGCACACTGCTGGCTGCCGATCAGCTGATCCGACAAGCAGGTGCCAACACACTGGAAGCTGCAGCTATCATCAATCTGCCAGACCTCAAGGGTGCTGACAGACTCAATGCGGCGGGCATTCCAACCTATGCCCTGTGCAATTTTGCCGGTGAGTAAAACCACCCTCAGTTCAGAATTTCAGGGATGATACGATATGTCTCTTAGATCCAAAGTTAATGTCTGGATCTGAGAGCCCCGCCCGCAGTTACAGGACGCACGAACCGGGTCCGACCCGGAAAAAGGACTTTGCAAATGGGAATATGCGCCAAGGAACTAAGGCACTATGTTGTTCGCCCCGCACTCAAGCATCTGGGCATGTGGAGCCCAACTGCTGAGAACCTGCTGCTTGGTACCGCAGCCAGAGAGTCCGGGCTTGGTTTTCATCTGAAACAGGCCAATCACCAGGCACTCGGTATTTATCAGATTTCTCCTCGCATGCACCGCAATATCTGGGACCTGTTCCTGGCCCCAAACGCTGACTTATCCAGCAAAGTTCGGGGACTGGCCAGCCAGCGGGAGTTTCTTTCCCATCCCCATCATGAACTGGCGACCAACCTGGTTTACGCCACCGCCATTGCCTGGCTTATCTATCACCGCTGCGGTATTCAGATCGAAGATATTGATAAAGACGATATCACGGCCATGGCCAGGTTATGGCAAAAGCACTTCCACAGCAGAAACCCCGGAACAATCCAGAGCTTCTGCGAAAGCTATCAAAAGATGATTATTGAATCAGGCTGCTCCACAGAGGAGTCAACGTACTTTAACCAGGCTGCTGCCAAACCGGCATGACAGGATTCAGTCTGGCTGCTCCCTTAACGCTTGATGATGCTCCCCTATAACCCCTTAGCCTCAGCACATTGAACACAAAGGTCAGCATAAGGCATGACCTCAAGGCGCTGAACCGGAATTTCCTTACCGCAGGACAGGCAGAAACCGTAATCGCCCTCATTTATACGATCAAGGGCGCGGTTAATTTTACCCAGTTCAATCACCGCCTCGTTACCCAGTGCATCAATAACCTCATCATTCTCCCGTTCCTGCGCCTGCTCAGACCAGTCTGCACTGTTTTTTCGGGAAGCATCCTTTTTAATTTTACCCAGACGCGTATTCAGCTCATCCCTGCGAGCCATCAACCATTTCTGCCACTTATCATGATCTGTCATTTTGCTACCCCTGCACACAAATACTGTAGAATCCTGCTGTTTATTCTATAAAGAATGGTTGTATCAAAAGGTCACTCTTTACCATAAAACAACGCCGACGAACCTTATCCCCACTCACAAAAACGGATAAGGTATTAATTAAAAACCTGCGGCGTACTGATTCTTTCCAAAATCATGAATTCAAATAGTAGATCATTGATACCGTAAACGTAATATTCAGTTTCAATCCGGAAAAACATTTTCCCACCTGGTACATCAATTCAATGAGTTTGATGTGAACAGGCTGAGTGGTGGATAACCAGGCATTACAACACATAAGGCAGTCGTTTCAGCCACGCTATGCAGGATGTGTGATTGAGCTGTCTGGCAAGTACCAGGGGAGTCCTGCCACGTGCGTTTCTCACCCGATGATCTGCCCCGGCATTCAACAGCATCCTGACAACTTTCAGGTTGCCATTGAATGCCGCCATATGCAGAACGGTATTGCCGTTGTGATCGGGAATATTCAGGTCCGCTTTCGCCCGGATCAGCAGGCTGAGGGAAGCATCAAAGGAGAAATGAATAAAGGACATATCAACGGCATAGTGCATGGCCGTGCAACCGGAATTGTCTTTAATATCAAGCTGAGCACCCGCCTGGATCAGGGCTTTCAGGCTATTGCAACGGTGTTTAAGCACAGCCAGATGCAGTGCGGTCTTACCCTCAGCGTTGGTCATGTCAGGATCGGCACCGGAGCGAATAAACAGACGCAGGCACACATACCTGCCGTTGATGACGGCGTCGTGTAACACCGTGTTGCCAGCCGAGTCCCTTGCCGAAAAATCCACGTTAGCCTCAACGATGGCCCTGACGCACTCAAGATGGTTGCGTCTGGTGGCTATGTGCAGCGCTGTCACAACGCTATCGCCGTTGGTAAAGGCCTGGATATTGGCACCCCTGCGGATCAGGGTTTGCACGCTTTCAAGGTGCCCATGATAAGCAGCAAGGTGCAGGGCATTCCAGCCACAATTGACAAACGCCTCAGCACTGGCTCTGTTATCAATCAGGATTTCCAGACACTCGCTGTGGTTTCGCAGGGCCGCGTAATGTATCGCCGTTCTGCCAACGGGGGTCACTGCGTCAAGGTCCGCACCTTTATCGGCCAGTAATTGCAGGCATTGGCCATGACCACCGGTGGCTGCATGGTGAACTGCCACCCGGCCATGGCGGCTGGCTATGGCCATGTTACACCCATTGCTGATGAGAATATCCATAACCGCCCTGTGGCCGGCCTTGGTCGCCAGAATCAGAGGGGTTCTGCCACGGCTGTCCACGGTATCAATAATGCCCGGATTCCGGGCCAGTATCCTGACACACTCACAACGACCTTCCAGGGCAGCAATATGCAGTGGCGTTCGGTCATCGCTGTCCCTGATGGCAGGGTTTGCCCCTCCCAGAACCAATGCTTCGGCAAACTTACCGTCTTCCAGCCTGGCGGCCAGGTGAAGGGCTGCATTACCATCCCGGTTAGCCATGTTGAGACCCGCACCGGACTGAATCAGAAAATTAACCACATCAAGGTGGCCATTGACCAGGGCAAGGTGCAGTGCGGTCATGCCGTCATGGATGGCCACGACATCCAGCGCCGCCCCCGCTGCCACCAAAGCCCTGACGCAACCAATTTGCCCACTGCTGGCGGCCATATACAGCAGACGGACATGATGGCCTGTGTCACCGGTACGAAACAGGGCAAAGACAACACTCGGGTCCAGGCTCAGCAACTGCTGAAGCTGTGCCAGGTTTCCGGAGCGACAGCAACTCAGGGGCATTGACTCGCTGTACGCTGAGCGCTCATAGAGCTTCGCCCCACCCTCTCGCATCAGTGGCACTGCACAATCAAGACAGACCGGGCAAGTTCGTCTGGACAACTGTCTGCTGTCAAGCCAGGGGGTCAGACATTGCTCGTGATAGCGATGGCGGCAAGGGGTAATCATTACCCTGTTGTGTCCAAACAATCCAACCAGAC
This sequence comes from Thalassotalea sp. G20_0, assembly GCF_017744175.1. NCBI lineage: Bacteria > Pseudomonadati > Pseudomonadota > Gammaproteobacteria > Alteromonadales > Colwelliaceae > Thalassotalea > Thalassotalea sp. G20_0. The sequence continues at coordinate 26,368 of NZ_JAGHQV010000049.1, forward strand.
AAATCGGACAGACATCGTTTAATGGTTGCCTTGTCGGGTTGGAAACTGGAGAAATTGAATTTTCCATCAGTATTCAGGCCACCGTGTGCCCGGTTGATTTCATGAACAACCGGTGATTTCATGAACAAACACTATTGACAGAAAAATTGTGGACTGGTTCCTGAACGGCAGCGGAGAAGCTGTCCTGACTGCTATTGGCGCACCTTCGCAATCTGATCTGAATTGAACGCTCGCATAGTCAGGCTGCACAGCCTCCCGGACAATGGCTGACGGGGGATTAAATACTAATAATTTTTACCATGTCATTATCGGTATCCATTGGATCAGGAATATTCCCTGAAAAGATCGTTTGATTGTCCTCATGCTCATAGGACTTGCGCTCGCCAGAACGATCCATTTTAAGATCCTTAAAATTGAACAGCTCAGTATCAGCCATCTGGGATGGCGCTATATTCTGCATAGCCGTAAAAATTGACTCGATCCTGCTCGGGTTCTTTTTTTCCCACTCAGCCAGCATGGCTTTGATATTCTGACGCTGCAGGTTCTTTTGTGAGCCACACAGGTTGCATGGAATAATCGGGAATGCCATTTGTTCAGCGAATCGTTTGATATCCTTCTCACGGCAATAAGCCAAAGGGCGAATCACCACGTTCCGCCCATCGTCTGATAGTAACTTGGGTGGCATGGCGGCCATCCGGGAGCCATAAAACATATTAAGAAACATGGTCTCTACAATGTCATCCTTATGGTGGCCAAGGGCAATTTTGGTTGCGCCGATATCTTCGGCAAAGGCGTACAAAGTGCCACGGCGCAAGCGCGAGCATAAACCACAGGTTGTTTTACCCTCCGGTATCTTCGACTTAACCACCGAATAGGTGTCCCTGTTGATAATATGATAAGGAACATTCAGGCCATCAAGGTATTCCGGCAGAATATGCTCAGGAAAGCCCGGTTGTTTCTGATCCAGATTCACCGCCACTAAATCAAAGGTTATCGGTGCACTTTTCTGGAGACTCTGCAAAATATGAAGCATCGTGTAGCTATCAGCGCCACCGGATAAACAGACCATCACTTTGTCGCCATCCTCGATCATATTGAACTCTTCAATAGCCTGACCTGCGTGGCGGCGCAACCTTTTTTGCAGCTTGTTAAATTCTGTCTTTGCAGTTCCGGAAAGAGAAGTCGTCATATTATCCTGAGGGAGTCTAAAGAAAAATTTGATTATAACTATATGTCAATCTTTCACCAATCAGACCGATTGCTATCCCGTTACGGACTTTCACTACAGGGGATTCTGAAACAAGCTCAAATGGCATAAGTTATGGGATATCCCCACCCTGGAAAGGTATCCACCGAGCAATTCAAGACCCACAACTTAAAACGGCTCAACGTCAGCAGTCACTGAAAATTGATAAAACCCGGTATTGATTAACAAAATCAAAATCAATATATTTAAAATCAAATTCCGCATAGCAGAACAATAAGAAGGAAATGATAACATGTCCGATGCCTATATCTACGACGGTGGTCGTAGTCCTTTCGGCCGACACGGCGGGGCGCTCTCCTCTATCCGTCCGGATGACCTGTTGGGTGACATTATCAAGGCTCTCATTCAGCGCAATGCTTTCGACCTGAATCAATACGAAGACGTTATCGCAGGCAGCACCAACCAGGCCGGTGAAGACAGCCGGAATGTTGCCCGCTTTGCCGGTTTGCTGGCTGGCCTTCCCATGGCAACCGGTGGCATTACGGTTAACCGATTGTGTGGTTCAAGCCTGGCCTCAACACTGGATGCCGCCAGGGCTGTTCGCTGCAATGAGGGTGAGTTATTCATTGCCTGCGGCGTTGAATCCATGAGCCGGGCCCCGATGGTGCTCTCCAAGGCAGCATCAGCGTTTGACCGTGGTCAGGTATTGGCTGATACCACCATGGGAGCCCGATTCACCAATCCGAAAATTGTCGATCAGTTTGGCGGCCACAGCATGCCGGAAACCGCTGACAACATTGCCTCCGACCTTGGCATCAGCCGTGAAGAGAGTGATATTTTTGCAGCTGCGTCACAGGCTAAATATGAAGCCGCCCGCTCAGCCGGTTATTTTGTCGATGAAATCATTCCGGTAGAAGCACCGCAAGGACGCAAGAAGCCGCCAGTTGTCGTTAGTATTGATGAACATCCACGCCCTGGTACAGAGATACAGGCACTGCAAAATTTGCGCCCCCTGTTTCAGGGTGGTGTGGTTAGTGCAGGTAATGCTTCCGGTATAAACGACGGTGCATCAGCACTGATCATTGGCAGCCAACAGGCCGGGGAGAAGGCCGGTATCAGGCCCCGCGCACGGATTCTTGCCGGTGCGATTGCCGGTGTTGAGCCACGGGTCATGGGGCTTGGTCCGGTGCCAGCGTCACGCAAAGCCCTGGCAAGAGCAGGGCTGACCTTAGCCGATATGGATGTGCTGGAATTTAACGAAGCCTTCGCAACCCAGGCACTGGGCTGCCTGAAGCTTCTGGAGATTGATTTCAACGATTCCCGTGTCAACCCCAATGGTGGTGCCATCGCCATTGGCCACCCGCTGGGTGCCAGTGGCGCAAGAATCGTGCTCAGTGCGCTGCGTCAATTGGAACGCACGGGCGGGCGGTACGCTTTGGCGACCATGTGTATCGGTATCGGCCAGGGCATTGCGGTAGTCATCGAGAGAGTTTGATGCACTTACGTTTTTTATCACAATAAGAATGAAATTATGACTGTCACCTATGATTTGCAGAACAAAATTGGTGTTATCACCATCAATAACCCACCGGTCAACGCCCTTTCCCAGCCTGTACGTGAAGGCCTGAAAGGCACCATTGAGAAGGCTCAGCACGATGACTCAGAACTGTTAATTATCATCTGCACAGGGCGCACCTTTATGGCCGGTGCCGATATTTCCGAGTTTGGCAAAATGCCCATGGAGCCATCGCTGCCGGATGTGGTCAATTTGATTGAGGCATCGGCCAAACCGGTGATTGCCGCCATCCATGGCACAGCGCTTGGTGGCGGATTTGAAGTCGCCCTGGCCTGTCATTACCGCATTGCAGTTCCTTCTGCCAAAGTAGGTCTACCGGAAGTCAAACTGGGTTTGCTGCCTGGCGCAGGGGGCACACAGCGGGCTCCCCGTCTGGCCGGGGTAAAAAACGCACTGGATCTGATAACGTCAGGTCAGCCCATGAAAGCGGCCAGGGCGCAAAGTATCGGGCTGCTCGATGCATTGGTTGAGGGCGACCTGCTGACCGGTGCCATCGAGTTTGCCAACACCCTGCTGGCTGACAAACCGGAAGTCCGGCGGGTGGGCGAAATAACCATTGCCCCTGCCCAAATAGAGCCGGGCCTGTTTGATGCCTACCGGGCCAGGCTGGCCAAACGTGCCCGGGGGCAGATTGCGCCACAAAAAATCGTCGCCTGTGTTGAAGCTGCCGTTAACCAGCCCATCAACAAGGGGCTGGAGCTTGAACGGAAACTGTTCGTTGAGTGTCTTCTGTCGTCTGAGTCACAGGGATTACGACACCTGTTTTTTGCCGAGCGCAAGGCTGCAAAAATTAATGGCCTGTCGAAAGAAACCCGGGCTAAAGCGATTCAATCGGTGGGCATTATCGGTGGTGGCACCATGGGTGGCGGGATCGCCATGAACTTTGCCAATGCAGGTATACCCGTCACTCTTCTGGAGATTGATGAACAAGCCCTGCAACGTGGTAAGGATATTATTGCCAGCAACTACGGTATAACCGTTAATAAAGGCAAGCTCTCCGGGGCCGAAGCAGAAAAAAGGCTCGGGATGATCCGTGGCACAACCTCTTATGACGACCTGGCGGAAGTGGACCTGGTGATCGAGGCGGTATTTGAAGATCTTGCCATCAAACAAACCGTTTTCAAACAGCTTGATGCCGTGTGCAAGCCCGGCGCTATTCTTGCCTCCAACACCTCCTATCAGGATATCGATGCCATAGCCGCCGTTACCCGTCGTCCACAAGACGTGATTGGACTGCACTTCTTCAGCCCGGCAAATGTAATGAAATTGCTGGAGGTGGTGCGGGGCGACAAGACCTCCGACGAGGTTCTGGCAACCGCCATGGACATTGCCAAACAGATTAACAAGGTGCCGGTACTTTCCCGTGTCTGTTACGGCTTTATTGGCAACCGGATGCTGCGCCCCTATGCCAGAGAAGCGCAATTATGCCTGATCGAAGGGGCAACCCCGGAACAGATCGACCGGGTTATGGAGAACTGGGGCATGGCCATGGGGCCACTGGCTGTTGGTGATCTGGCCGGTATCGACATCGGTTATAAGGCCCGCCAGGGATTGTCCGACGAGGAAAAAGGCGATCCCAAATCCTACTGCATTGCTGACCGACTGGTGGCAATGGGCAGGCTGGGGCAAAAAACCGGGGCCGGTTACTATCAGTATGATCCCGCTTCACGGGCCCGGAGTTCTGATGAAACCATCATTCGGGTAATCGAAGAAGAAGCCACAAAACAGGGTGTCGTTCGAAGAGAGATCAGCGACGACGAAATTCTTGACCGACTGACCCTGGCGCTGATCAATGAAGGCTTTAACATTCTGGAAGAAGGTATTGCCCAGCGCTCCAGCGATATCGACGTGGTTTATATCTTTGGCTACGGCTTTCCAGCCTATCGCGGCGGCCCGATGGCGTTTGCCGAGAACCGGGGCCTGAAAAAAGTCTACGCCAGAATTTGCCAGTTTGGCGAACAGTTCGGCCAGCAGAACTGGACACCATCTACACTGCTGAAAGAATTGGCAACGGACAATAAAAGCCTGGCTCAATGGGAAAAAGAGCAGGCCTGACTTTGCAGTTATAATCTTCATAGATGCCTGGGTTATTCCCAGGCTGTTATGGTATTTTCAGAAAACTTAATATTATACGACATCAATTTTTTGTTTTAAGACAAACATTTTATGTCGTGTAAAAACGACCAGCCAAAAGATTACCAGTCAACCCATGGAAAAATTGGCAGGCACAAGGCAGTTAACCATCCAATATGAATGACCAATATGCCACTCTGAAAGGGATAATCTTTGCCCTGCTCTCAGCACTGGCATCCACTACCGCAGGTGTTGCCACCAAGGTGGTAGCCGATGCAGTTCCCATCTCTATAGTTGTTTTGTTTCAGTACGGCATCTGCCTGCTTATTCTTATCCCTTTGCTGTTGAAACACCCTCTTCGCAACTGGTATACAAAACACCCGGTTATCCATGCTGTCCGGGGAATTTCCGGCTGGCTGTGTTTTTTTACCTACTACCTGGCGATTCAACATATCCCCCTGGTGGACGCCTCTCTGCTGCGTAACACAGCACCGTTATTTGTGCCATTATTTGTCTGGGCGTGGATAAAAATAACCATTCCGGGGGGGCAGTGGCTGCCTATTATTGTTGGCTTCCTGGGTATTCTGCTGATCTTGCGACCGGACGCAGAAGGCATTGAATACTGGCATATCGTCGGGTTGCTGTCTGGCGTGTTTCTGGCGCTTTCCATGGTGAGCACCCGGGTCCTTTCAGGCACTGAATCGACCCATGTGATTTTGTCTTACTATTTTTTGATATCGTTTCTCTGCAGCATCCCGTTAGCCATCCTTGACTGGCAGCCTATTCCTTACTGGACACTGCCCTATTTACTCTATATTGGTGGTTCTATCTCGTTGACCATGTGGTGTTATACCCGGGCGTTGACGCTTGCCAGTGCCGTAATCGTGGCTCCAATAAACTACTCCGGAGTTGTATTTTCAGGAATTATGGGCTGGCTGATCTGGAGCCATATTCCAGACGGGTTTGCACTGACAGGAATTCTGTTAGTCATCGCCGCCGGGTTGATAACCGCGTTCTGGAACAGCAGGAGTGCGAAGCAACAATAGATGGGTTAACCGGCAACCCCCGGAGATTTACCCGATACTTCTGATTTACCTATGTTATAAATAGTTAATCCTTTAACCAGTATTGATAATGGCCTTTAATCTGCAGGGAATGGTATTGCCCCTTGTAGAGCGTACATAATAGAAGACACACCGCATATGAATGAAATTATTGACCTGCCAAGAGAGAAAGGGGTCGAGAAAGACAGGAAATTCGTTGAAGCGCTGGCACGTGGCCTGGATTTGCTGCGGGCTTTCAGTCAACAGGGCGGCGTTCTCGGCAATCAGGACCTTGCCAGAATTACCGGGCTTCCCAAACCAACCATCTCCCGTTTGACTTACACATTGACCCAGCTGGGCTATCTCACCTACTCGAAGCACCTGGAAAAATATCAACTGGACGTCGGTGTGCTGGCACTGGGTTACGCCTACACCTCCAATCTCAACGTGCGTAAAATTGCCAAGCCTTATATGGAAAAAATGGCCACTCAAGCCAATGTCTCTGTAGGGCTGACCATCCGCGAGCGTCTGTCGATGATTTACGTTGAAAATTGTCGCAACGAAAAAACTCAGGCTCTGCGTATGGATGTTGGCTCAAGATTGCCACTGGCGACATCATCCTCCGGACGCGCCTTTCTGGCTGGTCTGTCAGACGACGAAAGACATCAGATTCTGTCACTGATGGAGCAGCACTCAGGTGATCACTGGCCAGCCTGGCAAGAAAGCATCAGCAAGGCTATTGATGAGTATCAGGAAAAAGGCTTCTGTACATCCCTTGGCGACTGGAGCAAAGATGTTAATGCCGTTGCCGTCCCTCTCAAACTTCTGGACGGCCGGGTTATGGCAATCAACTGCGGTGGCCCGAAATACCTTATCTCCGATGAGATGATCATGCAGTCACTGGGGCCTCAGCTGGTTCATGTGGTGCGGGATATTGAAGCTACCGGTGTCTGAAACTCCTCCGGGCTATCAGGCTTGAGATAAAATAAAAATCGAACTCGCATTTCGCTATGCAGTACTGTATATTGATCACCACTATATCCTCAAGCCAAGATCAGAAAGTACTGAAATCTTTGATACAAGAATTCAATAATAAAAAAAATGGTACCAATGATGACTCTTACTACTTCTCAATACTCTCTACGGATAAACGTCAACACTTTCTACAGGGAAGGAAACGACCGGTATAACCGGGCCCAAACACCCTGACAAGAACCCCTGAACCTTTAACTGAACTGATGCAGTCGTCTCCATGGAAGTGCATTTCAGCAGGTTAAGGGATCGCAAAAAAACCAAAACAACAAAAACCTGAAACCGACTACTGAAAGCAGTAGCGGCAAGAAGGGGCAGGAGACCTTAGCAGCATGCAAAAAAATCACCGTGCTTCCGGGCAGATGGAACGGCCTGTTGGACTGAAAAAATCAACTTATCTGCTCACACTGGCTATTCTGGGCACCGTGCCGGGCGTCAGTCAGGCCGTCAGCTGGACCACCGATAACGATGTCAATATCGCGCTGGATACCCAGTTGAAATACAGCACCATGTGGCGAGTAGAAGACAGGGATGATGACAACCTCAATATCAATACCAATGACGGTAATTATAATTTTGATACCGGGTTGGTTTCGAACATCCTCAGCATTACCTCAGACCTGGAAGTGAGCAAGGATGATTACGGTCTGTTTTTGCGGGCCAACGCCTGGTATGACAGCCAACTGAAAGATAAAGACCCGACCGGAGATGGCAATATTTATTCCAACTCCGGCAGCGAAACCAGGTTTTCTAAAGATCTTAAAGACTCAGCCTCAGGCGCAAGGCTTCTTGATGCCTATGCCTATTGGGATGGTTATGTTGCTGACCAGCCGCTGTCTTTCCGACTGGGCCGTCAGGTGATTAACTGGGGTGAAGCCCTGTTCTTTACCAGCGGTATAAACTCTGCCAACCCTTACGATATTGCCGGGCTGCGCCTTCCGGGGGCAGAACTGCGTAACCATACATTGCCGGTGAATATGGCGTATGTGCAGGCGGGAATTACTGACAATCTCAGTATGGAAGCCTTTTATAAGTTTGAGTGGGAATCCCATGAGTTGATACCCAATGGGGCTTATATGAGTACGGAGGATCTGTTTGGTGATGGGTCTTTGGGGGTTATTGAAGATTTTAGGAATTCACTTCCGGTACCGGCTAATATTTCAATCCCCGGCTTGAATGGCACTGATCGGATTTTACCTATTGCCAGACAGGGGCAGAAAATCGATGCTTCAGATGACGGTCAGTTTGGACTCGCGCTGCGTTATGAATTTTCTGAAGTAGAAGCTTCGTTGTTCTTTATGAACTATCACAGTCGTGCTCCTTATGCGGCTCTCGAAACTGGAGATCAGGCTGGTTGTTCCTCTCAAGCACCGGGAGTTCTTGGCGGAAGTCCCGCAACAGGTCAATATGCAGCGTTGTGTCAAGCTGGTATAGGTGGGTCTAACACAACGCTAATAGCTCTGGCAGACGGACTGCATTACCTCAACGACACCTACTATGATCTTGCATACCCTGAAGATATCCGTCTCTACGGCTTAAGCCTGTCCGGTAATATCGGTGAAACCAGTATTGGCATGGAAGTCACCTATCGCCCTAATATGCCGTTTTCTACCAATCGGGCAGAATTTGCAACCCTGACTAACAGTGCTCTGACAGGTGGAGGGACAACGGGCACTACAGACCTGGGTGCCGTAGGAACCGTTGGCGCAGGCAGCAAGGCCAACCTTTACCGGCGTGACGAGCTATACACCTGGACGGTCAACGCCACCCACAATTTCGGGCCAAACCTTGGTGCCGACGATGTCAACCTTATCTCAGAGGTTTCCGGTAAAATCATTCCCGGCAGCATTACCGATGTGGCCAACTTTTCCAACTTAAGCAAAAACTCTTATGAGTACACGCTGGTTCTGAGCGGCTCATACGACAACGTACTGCCCGGGTTGGATTTATCCCCATCATTGACGCTCAATGATAAGCTCCATGGAGACGATCAGGGAGCCATCAGCTACAGTGCCAAGGTTACAGCAGACTACGGCAGCAATATCTCCGCCGAACTGAGCTATAACGCCTGGAACAGCCAAAGCGCCCAGAGAGACCGGGACAATGTCGCCTTTAGTGTGGCGTACTCCTTTTAATCACCGGAAAAAATAAAGGGCTTCGTTATGGTAATCCTGACGAAGCCATTTTAAAAAATAACAAAAATAATGAGGTGAACGAATGAAAACAAGAACCTTATTTTCAGCGGTAGCAACCGCAGTCGGCCTGGCGCTATCCAGCTCATCGCTGGCGGCGGTCAGTGCTGAGGAAGCCATGCGGCTCAAAAATGAACTCACACCCTTTGGTGCCGAAAGGGCGGGCAATAAAGAGGGCACCATTCCAGCCTGGACCGGTGATCTGGTGGCCGTTGACGGCGGTTACGACCCGAAAAGAGTGACACGGGCCGACCCATTCGCCAATGAAAAACCACTGTTCGAAATTACCGCGAAAAACTATAAGGAATATCAGGACAAGCTCAGCAATGGTGTTATTGCCCTGTTTGAAGCCTATCCGGATACTTTCCGTATTCCGGTGTATAAAACCCACCGAACGTTTACGGCACCGGAACGGATCATCAACAATACGCTGAAAAACGCCACCAGTGCCGAGCTGGCCAACAGTGGCAATGGTTTTACCGGCGCGGTTGCCGGAACACCTTTCCCTATCCCGCAAAATGCCAATGAAATCATCTGGAATCATATTACCCGGTGGCAGGGCATTAGCGCAGAGGGCGTCAATGAGGCAGTCATGGTCCAGCCCTCCGGACAACGCAAGCGTGAGGTGTCAAATTATGACGTTTACTTCAAGTATTACGATCCGGACGTAACCGCAGAGGAGTTGGACAACACCCTTTATTTCTACCTGAGGGAACAGATAACACCTGTCCGTGATGCCGGTGAGCTGACCCTGGTTAAAGAGACCGTTGATCAGGTGGCAGAACCCAGGAAAGCCTGGATTTATCTGCCAGGACAGCGCCGGGTCAAGAAAGCGCCCACCACCGCTTATGATACGCCTTCCGGTTTTATACTCACGGATGAAATCGATCTTTATAATGGCTCTCCCGACCGTTTTGACTGGCAGATCGTTGGCAAGCAGGAAATGTATATTCCCTACAACAACTATGCCCTTGCCAGTAAAGACCTTCCGGATGATGTGTTGCTGACGCCTAACCACCTGAATCCTGACTATACCCGTTGGGAGCTGCATCGTGTCTGGGTTATTGAAGGCAACCTGAAAGAAGGCACCCGGCATTTATACAGCAAGCGCCGTATGTATATTGACGAAGACAGTTGGGCGGGTGCCATTATGGAAGCCTATGATAGCCGCGGGGAGTTATGGAGAGTGAGTACCGCTCACCTGAAAATGGCCTATGAATTACCCGCCATGATGTCACAGCCTACGGTCTATCACGACCTTGCCAGTACCGCCTATTCCGTATCCAATCTGGAAAATGGCAAAACCGGTATGCGCAATATACTGGCAGAGCAAAAGCCACTGTCCTTCTGGCGATCAGCCAATCTGCGTCGACTCGGGAAACGGTAAACTCACCAGCCTGATGCGGGAACCAATGGCACGATACCATTGGTTCCACAAAAAATGATGGTGAAAAAGCGGCAATAAGACGTTTTCTGACGCAGACAAAACACGACCATCCACGCTTGAAACTGGTGCAGCTAAGCGTTGATACCCATACCGTTCGTGCTGAGCTTGTTGAAAATTATGTTGACAGGAAACATAGAGCCTCAGGATGAACGGGGTGTACGGTTATTAACGCTTTTCTGCACTAGTGATTCTGCTAGGAGGCTGACCGAGAATAGACTGCCCTACTGCGGTTGCGATAAATTGGTCTAAAAATTCCTGCTTCTTCGTCAAATAGCCCCGCTATTCTCCTCAGAATCAGAAATTTTTATCCTCAATTTCTCGCAATCCTCGCTACGGGCGCTATTCTCGGTCAGCCTCCTAGATGGCCTATATGCGGACAACCCTGCCATTTCTCTGACCAGAGAATAAGGCTGGCACTTTATCATCGTGGCCAGGGTTGGTAACCATGAGTCGCTTATTGAGGCTATGAATGCCCTTTATGACGAAGGCCTTGTTCATCATCAAAAAATCGTTGATGAGGAACACGACTCATAAATTCCGCTACGCCAATAACGTTCCCCTCAATCTTCAGGATGAAACAGAGCGGGTTAATGTTCTGGATTACATTGAAATCGACAAAAAAGGGAATCAGCATTTCTGGTGCTGGGTAACCGATGATACCGTTGAATCCATGATGCGAGGAGGACGTTGTAGATGGCGCATTGAAAATGAAACGTTTAACGCCCTGAAAAATCAAGGCTATCAACTTGAACACAATTACGGTCATGGCGAAAAACATCTGGCTACGAATTTTACCTACCTTACTTTTCTGGCATTCCTGGTTGATCTGATCCAGGAACTGTCTTGTCCAAAATTCCAACAGGCTTTAAATAAGCCAGGGAAGCCTACACGAAAGCGATTATGAAGGAAAATCATCGGCTTCTTTCCCACGTTAGTGATTGATAGCTGGGACAGTTTGTTTAAAGCCATTGCCCATGGTGCTAAAGCAGAGAAGATAGCTTTTGACACATCATGATTTGGCAAGATAGTCAGAACTTTCAGGGTGGTGATAGTGATTTTTCTTAGCAGTGAAAGTTGCTGCTGGCTCTCTTATGTTTTCAGAAATTATGAATACGTCAGTTTTCAGGTTGTGGCAGTTGACGTGTATTCATCTGGAGTAGCTGCAGCGGTGCGCTATCCAGTAACACATCCCACAGCCAGGCTGCCTGACAAAACAGGTCAGGCTTCTCTGATACCGGTTGCCCGGAACTTTACCGGACTGACAAGGTCGTACTCTATTGTTGTCATCCTCAAACGATTCTCCAATTGGAAACAGGGAGGACCTTCAAACAAACCATGCAGTCACCTTCCTCCTCAGCAACCGCAGATACTGTATCCCGGTTAACATCCACTGAAGCTGGAAGAGATGAGCCGTCAACCAGCCGCAAACGCAAAAGAAAGCGGAGCATGGCA